>NZ_MAJV01000026.1:0-841 GCF_001691065.1 Aliivibrio sp. 1S128
GCCATCCTTAACCTTTGGAATACGGCAGCAGTGCTTAAAAATCTCCACCATAAAGCAGAGCAATATCCTGAAAGTAATGTATGGACCAACCCTGCTGTTAGAGAAGCAACCTATGCGACAAGTTATGCGGTATCAGCTGTTACTGCAATGTGGAGAGATGTCGCTTGGAGTAAGATGGCAACAGATGGAGAATTACTTAAAAAGAGTTTAAGTCGAGCTATCATAACATCGAGTGCTTCAGAGGTTGTAACACTTAAAACCTTTGCCAAAACAACCGCTGCGGTATCTTTATTTGGCTTAATCGCGACAGGATTAGAGACGTGGGAGAGCCATGATAAATTTAAAGATAAGAGTCATTCACCAATGGAGCGGTTTGGGTATGGGCTGAAAGGGATATCGACTTTTTCTCAAACGTTTGTATATTTCTTTCAGTTTGGAGCAAACGTCTTTAGTCGATTTGGGATATTCTCCACTAGTATCGGTGCTATTATCGCGCCTTGGATGCTGACCACATTTATGGTTAGTTCAATTCTCTTTTTTATCTCGATTATAATTATCAATGCCTTTAAGCGCTCCGAATTAGAAAAGTGGCTATTACATTCCACATGGGGGAAAGCTTCAAAGCAATGGGAAGTCGTTGATGAGTTGACCCGATTGGATCAGATTATTCATAAGCCTCAGGTCAGGCTAAATAAGGTAATTTCTAGCCTTCCTTCTAAAGCAATGTACGCTTCGGCTGCGGGGGAACAATGGCAGTTAGAGATATCTTTGCCCATGCATACAAAAGGTAAGTCCATTGGTTTACAAGTTACGCGCAGGCCAATGCAAAATAAGTACAGCT
>NZ_MAJV01000027.1:0-219 GCF_001691065.1 Aliivibrio sp. 1S128
GCAATCAAACATACAACGACACCCACTCTACCTATCATTCGTATACATTGATAAGCATACTCTGGCACAACATCTGCCTGCTCAGTTAATATTCCGTTTTTGGTGAACTTGTAAATCCGCTTTATGTCAGCTGATGCAAAAAAAATAAAAACCAAATTAAGTAAAAGCCCACCTCCTACGTAAATAATAATTTCTCCAACATCAAGCCCATCATGACTA
>NZ_MAJV01000028.1:0-497 GCF_001691065.1 Aliivibrio sp. 1S128
GTCCCAACAATGTTGGTATTAGAAAAGTGCGCTTCGCCAGTATCGACATCCGTAACAGTCAGTGTACCTGAGGTATGAAGTTGAGACTCTTCCGTCACCGCGCCAGTATTTGAGCCACCAATTACGGCAGTGTCATTAGTGCCACTCACCGTAATAATTACTTGATGAGGGGTACCATCGGCAGAATGAACGGTAATAGTATCAGTAGCTGTCGAGCCTTTACCTAATGCTTGAACTGTTGGGTTGGTGTTATCTAAATCGTACGTCCATGCGCCGTTGTCAGTTAGGTGTAGGGTACCGAGTGTGCCGATAATATCTGTGTTGGAGAAATGCGCTTCACCAGTATCGACATCCGTAACAGTCAGTGTGCCAGAGGTTTGAAGTTGAGACTCTTCCGTCACCGCACCAGTATTCGAACCACCAATTACCGCTTTATCGTTAGTGCCATTTACTGTGATAGTTACTTGATGAGGCGTGCCATCGGCTGAATGAACGGT
>NZ_MAJV01000029.1:0-491 GCF_001691065.1 Aliivibrio sp. 1S128
CCATCGGCTGAATGAACGGTGATGGTATCGGTAGCTGTCGAGCCTTTACCTAATGCTTGAACTGTTGGGTTAGTATTATCTAAATCGTAAGTCCACTGGCCGTTGTCGGTAAGGTGTAGCGTGCCGAGCGTACCAGTAATATCAATGCTTCCTGTGGACGAGGTAGAGAAGTGTGCTTCGCCAGTATCGACATCCGTAACAGTCAGTGTGCCGGAGGTTTGAAGTTGAGACTCTTCCGTCACCGCACCAGAATCTGTGCCTGAAATCACGGCTTTATCGTTAGTGCCGTTCACAGTGACGGTCACCTGATGAGGCGTGCCATCGGCTGAATGAACGGTAATGGTATCTGTTGCTGTCGCGCCTTTACCTAATGCTTGAACTGCAGGATTAGTATTATCAATATCGTATGTCCATGCGCCTGAATCAGTTAGATGTAACGTGCCTAGTGAGCCCATAATATCTGTGCTTGAGAAGTGCGCTTCGCCGGTATC
>NZ_MAJV01000030.1:0-656 GCF_001691065.1 Aliivibrio sp. 1S128
ACACCATAGTCGTTTGTTAAATGCCTTTTTACGTTATATACTGAACCCACATACTTAATGCGCATGAGTGGTAACGTTATGAGAAATCAATATAATACACAAGCGGTAAAGAAAGCGACCAATTTAACTTTAAATAGTGATCTACTTGCTGAAGCAAAACGTTTAAAAATAAACCTTTCAGCAACAATGGAAAAAGCACTTTCACAGGAAGTGAGCAAACTAAAAAGACAAGAATGGTTAGAGCAAAACTCTGAAGCTATTGATGCTTGCAACGAACTAACCGATAAACACGGTCTTTTTTCTGATTCATACCGAGTATTTTAAATGTCTCAATTTACACTATATAAAAACAAAGATAAAAGTTCCGCTAAAACCTACCCTTATTTTGTAGATGTTCAAAGTGATCTGCTTGATAACTTAAATACTCGATTAGTCATTCCATTAACACCAATCGAACTACTTGATAAGAAAGCACCAAGTCACCTTTGTCCTACAATTCATATTGATGAAGGTGACTTTATAATGCTGACTCAACAAATGACAAGTGTTCCAGTTAAAATCTTATCCGAACCTGTTAATGAATTATCGACTTTCAGAAATGAGATTATTGCTGCAATTGATTTTTTAATCACCGGTATTTAACGCCTGCATAACAC
>NZ_MAJV01000031.1:0-757 GCF_001691065.1 Aliivibrio sp. 1S128
CTGGTTATGCAGGCGTTATATGTTGGAGAAGTAATGGGAAATCCAAGTCAGTTTTACCGAGTTTTAATTAAGTTCATGGATGAACAGTATGTAAATAGTTTCATTGATGATGGTTTGTTGTTTATGAACAATATTGAGTATTTCAGAAAATATGAAGGAGAGGAAAATGGAGAACTTGTAAGAAGTGATATGGCTGAAGGTTTAGCTGTTTCAATGCAATCTGAAAAAGTGAACGTTACTTTTAATGGTCTTGAACTTGGAGGTCTAACCGGTAATATAGATGTTAGATATAATCATGAAGACAAAACAAACATCTATAGTATGACGAGAATTAGCGATCAAGATATTTTAGATGCAGGAGAACTTGGACTGTACTTGTCAAAAAAATTCCAAAAATTTGGAAATAAAGCAGTTTTAATTGCAGGCAAAAATATTGAAAAGTTTCATGAAAGGTTAGAAGAAAAAATAAACAACGCTACAGATATATATACTATCAATGAGTCTAATATTATTGCTGCTCAAGTTGAATATGTAAGAAGGGATGAACATCATGGTAATATGGGGGTATTTAGAAAGTTTGATAGTTATGCTTGGCAACATGAGTGGAGAATCGCTTTTAAGAATAATCAATTATCTGGCCCTTATTCATTAAAACTAGGATCATTGAAAGACATCGCGATCGTATTTGATACTGAAACACTGATTTCAGAGCCACTAAAATTTACTGTGCGTGAAAACATATAACAAATGCATCAAC
>NZ_MAJV01000031.1:797-1285 GCF_001691065.1 Aliivibrio sp. 1S128
TATGCAGGCGTTATATTTTTATGGTCACCTATGCGGTCATTTCATTTCGTGATAATATATTTTCATTTTGGTATCAATGTAATGAGAAAAGTAATATTAGTTTTAAGTGTGCTATTTATGAGCGCATGTTCAACGTCTCCAAGTCATGTTGGTTCTGTAAATAAAGACAAAAGTGGCGATGAATTTAGTATCAAAGAAAATGGATCTAGTTTTGTTGTTGCTGGCCATTACTCTGAATATCAGTTTGTACGTAATAGTCAGGATGGATTTATTGGTTGTACTAACTTGCTGAATAAAGCAGCGAAAGAATACGCAAGTAATAATGAACTTACTATTAATTATCCTACGTGGAATGAAGTAACAATCATTGATCACGGACGAGACATTCTTACGGCTGTAATGAATGTTAATTGCCAATTTGAATATAAAGATATTAATCAAATTGTCACAGATTTAGATATTACTGGTGAGCTGAAAGATCTTTCAGC
>NZ_MAJV01000032.1:0-230 GCF_001691065.1 Aliivibrio sp. 1S128
CCCGTAAAACTCATATTAGCTGTACTTTTCCTTGTAATATTAGGTGTGGGCGCAGCTTCTTTAATAAAGACATTTAATCCTGTTCCTTTTGGAAGTAATGAAGGTGATGAGTACATCACAATTAAAGGAGTTAAGCCAAAAGATGTTAATGTTACAGGGTGGGCTACTTTTTATGGTGGTGGAGAAAAGTGTGATTCTTTTTCATTTAGTGCAAATACAGGCAAAGTAAC
>NZ_MAJV01000033.1:0-607 GCF_001691065.1 Aliivibrio sp. 1S128
GTTCGCGATCTCGCCCTGCTGTTGCTGTACATTTAAGAGGATGAGCGGCAAAATTACCTATATTCCTTATTGAGTCAATGGCTTGAGAAATATAACTAGGGAGTTGATTGCTATCGATTACCTGTTGAATCTCCCTCTCTAAGCTTCCTTTTTTTATATCTGCATTATCTCTCAGGAGAGCTTGAAGACATCTACGACTTAAGGCTGCACTGGCTTTAGGACTAATCCCAACGATCAAACAAGCTTCAATAAAATCACTTCTATATTTAGATGGAACCATCACACTTGGTTCAGGCCTACTCATTCGTGCAGGGTAAACAATTTGGCGACTTTTTTCTTCATGGATATGGTAACCACCAAATTGTTGTGGAGCTATCGATGTTGCTGAAATCAATTCTAAAAATAATTTATTGCATGCAGAACATTCGTTAGATTTAATAGCCCAGTTTCCATCTATATCATCTCCCACACGATATGTATTACTTTTCGGGTGAATATCAACTGAACAATGAGGACACTTCATTTTTACTCCTTATTATTTAAATTTTGCATATAACGCCTGCATAACACGTTTGCTACTATGCAGATTAAGCCCAAATTTACCACT
>NZ_MAJV01000033.1:618-1165 GCF_001691065.1 Aliivibrio sp. 1S128
TGTAGCAAATCGTGTTGATGCGATTGTTATAAATTTATTTCCATCGACTCAATTCTACAAATCTTTTCAGCTCACAACAAAGACCATCCAAATCGTCATACCTTGATAAATCGACTGTCATTGAGTTTGGAGTAACTAATTTTATGGATTTAATCTGACCTCTTGATTGCTTTACTTTAATAAGCTTAATATTATCCCATTTCATTATTTCCTCGGTATCTGGCTCATATGAAATCAAACCGTTTTCAGTAACCTCTATGAAGTGAGTACTAGCATATTTCAAAAAAGCAGCGCGCCCTCTATAGTTAATAAATGCTGGCATAGCCGAAAATAAAACAACATAAGATAAATGCTTTAAATCAATTAAATCTCCAAGCAAAAATGAACCAATAGATATCAGTATCGGCCAAGTTAGCAATACTATAGCTGGACTTAAATATTTATGCTTTGTAAGCTTATTTGCTATCTTAAATTTCATATGACCTTACCAAAAAAATTTATAACGCCTGCATAACACGTTTGCTACGATACAGACCTAACTGAATTT
>NZ_MAJV01000034.1:0-524 GCF_001691065.1 Aliivibrio sp. 1S128
GATTAGGTTAAAAAAGTAAAGAAGCAATAGAAGGTGCCCAACACCTTCAAATATCCAGTGTCCCGTTCGTCTAGAGGCCTAGGACACCGCCCTTTCACGGCGGTAACAGGGGTTCGACTCCCCTACGGGATACCACTTCATTTTTTGAAGTAAATTGGGTCGTTAGCTCAGTTGGTAGAGCAGTTGACTTTTAATCAATTGGTCGCAGGTTCGAATCCTGCACGACCCACCATTTCCTCCCAAGGAAATAAAAAATTGGGGCTATAGCTCAGCTGGGAGAGCGCCTGCCTTGCACGCAGGAGGTCTGCGGTTCGATCCCGCATAGCTCCACCATTCTTTCTCACGAAGGAATTAAAACTTTCGTGGGCGATTAGCTCAGTTGGGAGAGCACCTCCCTTACAAGGAGGGGGTCACTGGTTCGAGCCCGGTATCGCCCACCATCTTTAAGCGTTCTTTTAGGTAAATAAGCCTTTGAGAGTCTTTAAAAATGGTTTCGAAAGAAACATTGCTCTTTAACAATTTGG
>NZ_MAJV01000035.1:0-254 GCF_001691065.1 Aliivibrio sp. 1S128
CCATCAGGGCAACCGACACCGAAAAACCATCAAATACAAACCATGCGCAGCGCTCAACAAAGAATGCAAAAGTTATTGAGTAGCGAACTTCCAGTAATGGTGATGCTCAAGTATGAAGCTGTCAATAATGCCGCTAAGCAAATGCTCAATGAAGCAATAGAGCGCAGTTGGCAGCAAGGTAAAGATATTACTCAAGCATCGTGGAATAAAATGGGCAAGATGGGTGGGGTTGTCGCCATCCTTAACCTTTGGAA